>NZ_VPCL01000026.1:0-6006 GCF_013418235.1 Acinetobacter sp. YH12156 | reverse complement strand
GGCCAGGCCTCAGCATTTTATTATGGTGATCCCCTGGGCGAAATGCGCCTGGTAAGCAGAGTTTTTGAAATGTAAGGCCTTTGAATAAGACAAAAGGCTGCCTCATCGCTAACTTTGCAACAGTGCCCATATTATTGAATCTAATCATATCTTGGACCAAAAAAATCTTTACTTATAATAATGAGTAAATATATACATCCGAATGACGACAAAATTACAAACTTGTAATTTTGTTAAGGTTTGTTCTCAAAAAAATAAATTAATACTATTTTAAAAAAGATAAATCGTTGCTGAAAAAGCTAGATTGCAATCGAGTTAATTAATTATAAATCAAAAACTTATATTGTATAAAATTAGTAACTCTTTGCTTTCTGCACTTATTATTTAATCAACGTTTCACGATTTTCATAAGCTAAACTAAATATAGTCGCCAATTTCAATTGAGTTATTTCCCGGCTTTTAAATACCGATATACCGCTTGGCGACTAATTCCAAATGCCTGGCCTAATGCCATTTTTGAAGGGTACTTCCCTTCCTTCCAGTCTTGTCGCAAAGCTTCAGCCTGATCAGGTTTCAATTTATGTACCCGGCCTTTGTACTTCCCTTGAGAAGAGGCAAGTTTAATTCCTTCCTTTTGCCGCTCTAAAATGATCTCACGTTCAAACTGTGCAAAAGCACCCATCAGTTGCAGCATCAAATTATCCATCGGGGTGGATTGGGCCGTAAAAGTAATATTTTCTTTTACAAACTGGATGGCAATCCCTCGTTTGACCAGTTTATCCACTTCAGTCACCAAATCTTTTAAGCTTCGCGCAAAACGATCCATGGAATGTACTATCACCCGGTCTCCTTCCCGGACATAATTCAACATTTCCTGAAATTTCGGTCGGTCGGTATTTTTACCTGAAGCACGGTCAACAAAAATCCGGTCGACTTCAATTCCCTCAAGTTGACGTCCCGTATTTTGCTCGACCGAACTCACTCGCACATAGCCTACTTTTTGGCCTTTCACTTTTTACGCCCCAATTGGATAAAAATGAACAATTTCGTAAATTATAAATCTTTAATACCAAAGTTACATGTTACTTATGATTAAAAAACATTTAAATGGTACATGTTTTTAAGAACTTTTAAAATGTAATTTTAGGGTATGCTCTAAAGTTACATTTTAACTATTAAATTTTTATTCACCTATATAGGATCAAAACTTGATTCGCTTATTTTTATCAATTAGCCACTCATGCTAATCAGAAGTGAGAAACAATAATCAAATATTAGGTATAAAGCATGGAAGATAAAAAAAGTCTAGTCGGTAGGAACTAGACTTTTTTTATTTGTTTTTCCCACGTTCAGCCTTGCGCTGTTCACTCAATTTTTGATGCTCCTCTTCACTCAATTTAACCTTAGTTTGGTTAAATGGTTTACCCAGTGTTAAGTTATATTTTTCAGCACCTAAAACACGTTTTGCTTCTTTCAGAACTACATCACGAATAAAATCATTCAAAGACTCACCAACGAATCCGGCTGCTTCTTTTAGAACTTTCTCCTCCTCATAATACAAAGGTACAGATGCTAAACGTCCATGCTCTTTACGAAAGCGTTTCTTCACATCTTGGGTGTGTGGAGTGAGAATAATCTTGTACATTAAATTACGTGTGTATTCAACTTCTTGACCATTAGCATCATCTACAGTCGCTTCAGGATTCTCTAAAATTTCCTCAAGATCATCACCAAAACCTAAAGATGGTTTACTCTTATTTTTAACCATTATAGGATCTCCACCAAGAAGTCATTAAATTCATCTCTAGCCTTAGAGCTACCCATTTCCATTACAGACAAGCCTTGAATCGTTGCATCACGGAATTGTTTACGATCACGGATAATGGTATTTAATAACTTGAATTTAGGAAGTGTTCCTAGCAGTTCGATTGAATCTGCAACTTCAGTAGATTTTGTATTTGATGGAGCTTTATTCACTACCAGGTATGGTTGAAGCTTTTCATTGACCTTGTGATAGGTATTAAATAATTTCAATACAAATGGAAGGACTTCAACATCGGCTTGGCTTGGTTGTGTTGGAACAATTAACTTATCACTGACTTGAAGAGCAGATCTAAATTCTTCACTGTCACGCCCAGCTACGTCTAATAAAACATAGTCATATTTCTTTTGAAGATCTAAAAGGACCTTCTTTAAATCGCCAGTATGGTATTCAGTATAAACAGGATTTTGAGTTCTACGCTTAGACCATTTAAGAGCTGACTGTTGATCATCAGCATCAACTAGGACTATAGACCCCTTCTTACTCAAGGCTACAGCAAGGTTTGTAGCCAGTGTTGTCTTACCTACTCCACCTTTACGATTGGCAATGGTAATTATCATTTCTTCTTATACCTAAATAGATGTAACAATAGCTCTATTGTACAAGGGGTTAATATAAGTCTACAAGAATAATACTTGTTTATTTTGTAACAGGTTATAGATATGATGTGCCGCATTGAACTGGGGGTTATATGGATTCTAAAGCACTAAACTATACAGGTTGATATCTTTTTATATATCTGGTTTTAATATTAATTTATAGCACGTTTCAAAGTAAGCATCCGGTGAACCACCGCTTTTTCTAGCTATTCAATACTGCCTATAGTTTCCATTATTAAAAGTGCTGCATTCGCCCCCCAGTAAAAGAAGAACCTCTACCACCGCCAGCAATCAAGAGACTGTTGCTCACATTAGGATTCTACTGCAGCAGATGCTCGAGATAGCTTGGTCTTTGGAATATCAATCGAATATTACCTCTATATAATTAAATGATCCCTATCGATGAAATCAGGCTCTCTACCCAGCCCATGGACATTCATGCGGGTATGGATACTGCAATGGCACAGGTGGTGAGAGCCTTTTGGCTACATCAAACTACATTGCGCTTATCTATTCTGTAATAAGCGTGGCCATCGCATGAAAGTACTGGTGGTCTGGCTGTGTGCCAGACGACTGGAATAGGACAAGTTCCATTGAACTTTATCCACCAGGGTGAAACTGTAGCACTCAGCCTGGATAATAACAGGGCTGATCCAGGGTAAATCCTGGCAGCGCATTGGATTACAGCAGGTAATGAATATACTTTCTATAGAGAAAATCTTAACAATGTCATGACTTAATTGAACTAAATCTGCAATCTCTTGGATGTTCATTTAATAGCTGTATTGTTAGAGGTATTATATGATGTAGAAACTTATATTTAGTTATTCTAATTACAACATTTTAACTATTTTAAAAGCAGGCTTTGCATTTAATCTCGTATCTTTTACTTTATACCATTTTTCAATATCAGTAGCTTTTGCTTTGTCAGGTATATTAAGTTCATTATAAACATCTTGAATACGAACTTTTATATCTGAACGAAGAATAACTTCATCCTTTTTCAAATTAAGTAAAGTCGGAATTTCAGTTGCATTATCCTTCTGTGCATCTTGGATCTTTAATGCTCTTTCAATTGGTAACTTTCTATATTCAAATTTTCTAATCGTGTCGTGCGTCAAAACATCATAAGCAGTTTTGAAATAGTCATCCTTTGCATCAACCAATTTATAAATTTTAGAATTATCTGCATCTCTTGCTTCACAATATTCTTTCATCGTTTCATAAAAGCACTGGCTATGACCTGATAAAAATTTAGCTACGCCTTCAGGTTTATGAGCGAATGCTTTATGTTTTGTTTCATCAGTCAGTAAAGCTCTAAATGAGGCAGAATATCCATCTTCATTAACTTCAGCACCTGCAACAACACGTACCACATAAGTTGCTTCTAGTGCTTCGTATGCCTGTAATTCAGCTTTCAATGCAACGTCTGAAACATACAGTTCACCTTTTTCATCTTTGAATGTGTACTTGTCATCTTCAGCAGCTTTTCTTAATTGTTCACGTCCTGCATCTGACATTTTACCTTCTTTGATATCATTCAAAACGTCTTCGCTGTCTTGGATACGTTTCTGAACTTCCTGCATCCATTCTTCTTTTGTACAACTTGCAGCTTCAGGTAGATTTCCAACTAATAGATTAATGTGTTCATTATATTTTGTGTTTCGAATACGACCACAAATTTGAGGTACAAGTACGTGAAAATCTACTTTTGTAGCATCACGGAGTCCATTAATGATGATGTAGGTTTGTCCTTCTTCATCGAAGATGTCTGCACCTTCAAAAGCAGTTGAAGTATACAGATTGATCTTTGCAGGGGCTGAAGTGATGTCACTGATCTTTGCCCATTTCAAGCCAAGCTTACTATTAAATGTTTTTTGGTTTGAATTCGATTTTGAACATACAACTCTAATATCGTCAGGATTAAACAGATTCTTACCTGTTTCCTTATCAACTAAGGCTTTCAACTTACTTAGGATAGATGCAATTTCTGTCACTGAGTTATAGAAAATATGAGCATTGCCTTCAATTGTTCCCATCAAATAATCATAGCACAATCCAAACAAAGCATTGTTTACCCCTACGCCATGTTCAATTTTTTGAAGGTTAAATTTAACCGGTCTAACATCACCCCACTCGATTGTACATAGTGGTAAATGTTCGAGTGCTGAAGGAAAATATTCACGTTTTGTTGGTGTCGCTGTTAAGAAAACGTACGAACCAAACTTGTTATAGTTTTGAAGTACGTATTCACAAGTAGCTGCTTTGAAACTACCTAAATTCACAAGTGTATGTGCTTCATCAATCAGTAATTTAAATGCTTTTGGATTGAAGCCTGGTGTTGTTAGGAGTTTTGGTAATGAGTCAAAAGTACAAACAATTTTTCTAGAACTGGAAGTGTCTTTTAAATATTCTGTTATTTCTTCTTTCTCGGTATCACCATACACGCCAATTAAATCAACAATTCCTTGGTTGTCTGCTAATTTGGATTTAAGTAGGTTAATGTAAGGAACGAGAACTACATAATTTTGTGCATTACGGATAACTAATGTTGTACCACCACAACCTGTAATTTGTTTATTTACATAACAGTTGTCTGGAAAATCCTTAATTAGATTTGAAAGTTTTTCGGAGCTATCACTAGCTATAATTGTTATTGTATTTAATTGAGCATCTTGCTTTATTTTTACTGCATTATTTATTACTAAATCTTGTAAATTCATTTATCGGATTACCTAAATAGGTCTTAATTTTTTAGTGTCATTTATATGTTGTCAGGATATGAAGTAGTGAGGGATACTCCTCTATCCTATGTGGTTAACAGTATCAAAATTATAAATCAATGTCAACACTTTATTTCACACAAGTCCCTTGTCTACTCTTTTTAAGTATTTGATTGATAATATTTCAATATAAAAAAGTGTAAAATCAAACTATACACTTTTTTAAGCATACCCCCCTTATCTAAGATAGAAAAGTGTAAGGTCTTCTCTTGGGCATGGCATTTTCTCTTGAGATCAACTAACGCACTCTGTTACTCTCATTCGATAGTAAACTGGTTCAGTCGTTTGTTTGCTCAAACTATTACTCGGTATATCAAAATGCTAGCGCATTTAGCTATACGCTCGCAAAGTTTCGAGCTAATAAGATGTGATTGATTAGATAATTATTTTACACTTTTTTTAGAAATGAAAGTAAAATATACATTTACTATAAAAACAATCGTTTACAAGAAATATTTTACACTTTTTTTCCCACAGTCCTTTATATTATACAATAAATTGTGTAAGAGCTTAGGCAGTTATCAACAATTATAAATTCAAAGAGTTCTTTTAAAATAGTAAAACATAGTCCCAAGACAAAAGCTTGTCTTGAGTTAGATATAAATATAATAGTAATCAATTGGTTAAAAACTTTTATCTTAAAAGAAGAATTATAAAAATTAATATTAATTAACAGGCACTGTTGCAAATAACCACGAATGGTAAGCTGAAGACTGTTTTAGCTAAAGGTGCAGCATATGAATCCTTTCCATGGTCGGCATTTTCAGGGCGAAATCATTCTTTGGGCTGTGCGCTGGTATTG
>NZ_VPCL01000025.1:0-7290 GCF_013418235.1 Acinetobacter sp. YH12156 | reverse complement strand
GCTTACGCGCCTGCGCAATGGCTGCGTCTGGCGCCAGATACCGGCCTCCATCGGAGAAACTGTCCGAGGTTATGTTGACGATGCCGAAAATGATGAGCGATTTATTCATGGGGGCTTCTATAATAATAATCGAGCATGAGTATCATACGGATGCTCGGGTCGAAAGGGAATCCCCAGGCGAGTAACCTGTTTGCGGTGATCCATTAGCTGCAGGAGCAGAAGAGCATACATCTGGAAGCAAAGCCAGGAAAGCGGCCTATGGAGCTGTGCGGCAGCGCTCAGTAGGCAATTTTTCAAAATATTGTTAAGCCTTTTCTGAGCATGGTATTTTTCATGGTATTACCAATTAGCAGGAAAATAAGCCATTGAATATAAAAGATAAAAATGTCTTGTTTACAATAGAGTGGGTAGTAGGAAGATCTGCCACAATTAATCGAAGTCCTTTCTCCTGAATCCTGCGCTTCAGCTCTTGAAAATCCTGTTGGGTTAGGCGTGATAATCGGTCAATACTTTCAACCAACAAGGTGTCACCTTGATTTGCTTCTGACAGTAGCTTATTCAATTCAGGCCGGTCTAACTTCGTACCACTATAGTTTTCCACGTACACAATGGTTTCGCCCAAATTCAAGTTTTGGTTTAGATCCTGAAGAATCTGCAAAGCCCTTTCTGCATCTTGATCTTTAGTTGAAGCTCGTAGATAAATACGTGTATTCATTTCTATCATTTAATCTTAATTCTATTAGATTAATGATAACACTATCATTTAATTATTACATTAAGTCTAATGATAGATATTGTATGCGATTTGGCTCGCTATCATTCAGCTATACTCTTTTGATAGAAAAAGCATGACTGAAAGCCATGCTTTGGGAGTTCGTATAATACGTATCATATTAATTTTGGAAAAATTAGATATTGATTGGGAGTGACTAAAGCTGTAGAGTTTCTTTTTAAGTGAGTCCCCAAAATGAAATTCCAATTTATATTTGAAAACTTTAAAGCTTTACCAAATGGAACAGATGCTTTCAAGCAGTTAAAAATTTTATGTGAGCAAGAAATTGGCAACAATAATAATTTAGATAATTCGGCCTTATTTCTTATTTATGGGTTTGCGAAGAACTACGTCTTATTGTACGAAGATCAAGAAGTTACTCCTGAATTTGCAAAAAAAGCAAAAAGCCAATTAATTGATTATATGTCTGAACTTAATATTGCTCTAATCAGTCAAGATTCTAATCTTATATTAGAAACTCTTAATGATATTTCAAAAAAATATTTTAAAAGTTCAAGAATATTTTAAATCTTAATAATCAATGAACAAGCTATCATTACAGGGGTTTTTGATTCCCCTTTTTGTCTCATTCTTTATGAGTGGCATTAACGCTATTCTAGGAGCTTTAAATGAAGATAAATTTTTATTATCAATTGTTTTTTCACAATGGATGATTAATTGGATTATTGCTTATCCATGTCTTTTGTTTCTTGTTCCTTTCTCAAAAAAAATCGTTTTAAAGCTTTTTTATCCTCAGTTGAAATAATGAATGTTATATGAAACGAGGACAATAGACCGTCGTTTTTCACTTTGCATAAGATATTCTACGTTAAGTAGCGGCTAAAAATGCCCTTGATCAAGGGCATTTCGTATAACGTCTATTATGTTAATTTTAGGAAATTTAAACATTTACCTTATAATTTAACTGTAGTTCATCCGCATTTTCCCCTCTAATTCCCCAGTTTTCTTTAGGAGTTTCAAATATAGTTATCTCAACATCATTTGAATCAATACCGCATAGATTGTTTATATTTTCGAATAGAGTCTTAATAAATGCTTTTTTAGTCTCTTTTGTTCGTCCATCGAACATGGAAATTTCAATAATTATATAAGATGCACTGCGGTCTGCTGGATATATAAAATTTTTGGATTCTAGTGGAATAAAACGTTGAAACCTTTTTTCTTCAGGGTATTTTAATTCTTTAACTAAAGCCTGATGGATAGCTTTACTTAAATTATCACGATGTAATTCTATAGTTTCATCTAAAGCATAAATTTTTATCTGAGACATTACTTTCTCTAAATTAAAACCCTAATTTTAGCTTAATCTCCCCCTCCCATTTAAGATAATGGCTGTTATACGAAATGAAAAAACCTAGACTCTGGTCTAGGCTTAAAATTTAAAAAATGAATAGCTACCGATTTTGTAGACACCTTTTAGTTAGATAAAAAAGCAATTTTTTTGATCTTTAAAGAATGAGGATATAAGCTGTTTAAAACTTAATTCTAATTGGTTAATAGGTGAAAAATGAAATTAGCAGAAGCTCTCTTACTTCGAAGTGATCAACAAAAAAAAATTATTTCACTAAAACAACGTATCAATGCAAATGTATTGGTACAAGATGGTGATCAACCATCTGAAGATCCAAATGAACTACTAAAACAAGTATTTTCTTTAATTCAAGAATTTCAAAAATTAAGTTATGCAATTCATGAAACTAATGCTTTAACAAAATTAAATGATGGCCGTTCTCTACTTGCTTTATTGACTTTGCGTGATGAATTTGTAGAACAGCATAAAACCCTAACTGCAGCAATAAGTAATACATCTCGTGAATCTGATCGTTATAGTACGCGGGAAATAAAGTGGCATAAAGTTATTCCAGTTTCATCATTACAAAAACAAGCTGATGATATTAGTCTTAAATTACGTGATTTAAACGTGTTAATTCAGTCGAATAATTGGAAAATTGATTTGATTGAAGCCTAATAGTCCTTTAGATATAATCAAGTTGAACATACTGGGCGAGTACAAGATCCCTTACTTCCACAACATAGGATTGTAAATAAAGTGTAGTGGCTTGCAAAGCAAGTGGATAAGCTTAAAATTTTAAGTACAAATCAATCCATCACTTGGCATAACTCAAATCTTTGTGCAAACAAAGTTACACGTTACTTATAACTACCATGTACTGACAGTATGTTCACCTCAATTACTAAAAATAAAGAAATGAGCAAGCATCAGCTCAACTACATTTCTATTTTTAATTCAGTTCGGCTTTGTTGTATAAAGAGCTGAAAGATAGACTTTGAAAATTATAAAAATCGGAAATTTATGATATAAAAAATGTGCTCGACGATGTCGAAAAGCCGACTTGTTTCCAAGTCGGCTTTTTTAAGCAACTTTGTAATATTCTCTCAATGATAATAGTTTAAAAAGTAGGTATTTATTGATTTTTACTATTTTATCAAAGACTCTATTTCGAAAACTATCCCCCAATTTTTGTGGGTTAAAGCTTACAAAGATATCGGATTTTTTGGGTTATTTGGAATAGGACTAAGTTGCCTAGCAGATTGGTATATATCACAATTTTATGATTTATATAAAATAAGCAAAAAGAATTTCACTATAAGGAAATCATGAGAAAAAAGATCACCTATCTAGCTGGGGCTATGACCATAGTTTTACTAATAGCGGTGATTAAACATGAAAATGAAGTAAAGGGGGATGAACAATTTAGATATTTAGATTCCATAGCATCTAAGCAACCTTAGTAAAATTGCACTTATATTTAGAAATACTAGATCATATAAAAACCATTATTTAACATAAAATCTCTTATGCGAAATTCAGGCTAACGCCACTATACAAGGTCACACACCTTACACCTTTTTAAAACTTGATCGCTGATCTGACTTTAGAAATGAATAGATCAATCGAATTTTGATTCTTAGAAAAATCCAGCAGCAGCCCGTTTACTTTAGATCTGATCTCTTTCGGATCAGTCAGCTCCCCATTCATTAAGTTTTTCAGTAGTCCACCCTCTTTATTCATATCTGATTTTAGGCTGCGAATTTCCTGGATTGTTTTTATATCAGTCAGACTTTTAGGTTGGTAACCCAATCCTAAATCACGCAAATACTGAGAAGCCGACAAATTTCCCTGGGCCGCACTTTCTTCAATTTTCTTTTTTTTTCAGCTTCAGTTACCACAACTTGAATTACTTTTTGGCGTATCCGTTTCGGCTTTTTTTGTTCAGTCATTTTTTTGATTTCCAGTACATTTTGGCTATGCCAAAAGCTCCGCAGGACAAGATGCCACGTTGAGCTGAAAGCGAATAAGTGGGCGTAATGGTGGGCCAATCATGCTTGCATGTTGGTCAACATTACACATCTTGCCAATATCACTGAAAGTTCAATTGCACATAAACGCATATAATTGCACATCAAAATGAATAAAAACCATTTAAAAGCTTATAATTGCAGATAATTTCATATAAAATCGTATAAAAGCTCTTAATTGCATATAGTTGCACATAATTGCATAAATCAAAGAAAGAGGAAGTCATTATGGTCACCAGACATGGCGCTAAGAAATTCATCATCTCTGTATTACCAGAAATAGAAAAACGGCTAGAAGCTGGTTATACAATTAAGGAAATCCACGCTGATTTACCTGAGCTAGCGAACAATATTTCTTACAGTTCAGTTTTACGAAATTTGAGTAAAATGGGAATCAGTGAAAAAAAGCCACATTCAAATAAAATAGAAAAATCAGTGAACCTGGATACTGCTTCTAGTTCTAGCCAAAAAATAACGAATGCTCAAAGAAATCTTGAAAAGCTACAGAAGCGACCTGAGAAATTTAAATTTGATCATGGAACAAATGATAAGGAATTAATCTAAGTCCTCTTTAAATATAGCTCTAAATGCTGCCTGTTTGCGATTTAAGCTCAAATTCACAGTGAAAGGTACAGAACGAGTGTCTACGAGTGAAATCGCTGAAATTCGCGCTTAGACCCTCTGAAAAACAGCTTTTTAGGCTGTGAAGCCTAAATAAGCGTAAATCACGTGCAGAAAATTGAGTCTAGATAGAGCGCAGCGAGTAAAAAAGCTCTATGAGCGAAGCGAATTCATCGTGCTTTTGCTTTTTATTGAAGTCACAACGAGATGAGCCAAAAAATTGCCCCGACGAATCGAGCGAAAGCGAGATTCAATAGAGTTTGAGCGAAGCGAAAACCAAGGGCAATTTTTCATGATTTGGGCTTTTAATTATTTTAAAGTTTTTAAATGCTTTTAGATATGCTGAAAGCCTTTGTTCACAATGCTTTTAAGGGTTATATGACACCGTTTACCTTGCAATATGACACCGTTTACCTTGCAATATGACACCGTTTACCTTGCAATATGACACCGTTTACCTTGCTTATAGCACTAAAATTAATTATTGTGTCATAGCATAATAATTAATACTGGTGCTTCATGAGAGAATTAGTGGTAAAAGACAATGCCTTAATCAATGCAAGCTATAACTTGGACTTAGTAGAACAACGTTTAATTTTATTGGCTATTGTTGAAGCAAGGGAAAGTGGGAAAGGGATTAATGCTAATGATCCCCTTGAAGTACATGCCGAAGGCTATATCAATCAATTTGGTGTACATCGCAATACTGCCTATCAAGCATTAAAAGATGCCTGTAATGATTTATTTGCTAGACAATTTAGTTATCAAAAAATAAATGAAAGAGGGAATATTGAGAACTATAGATCCCGTTGGGTTAGTGAAATTGGATATGTAGATAATGAAGCAGTGGTTAAGCTTATCTTTGCCCCCGCCATAGTCCCATTAATTACACGTTTAGAAGAGCATTTTACTAAATATGAATTACAGCAAGTTAGTAATCTCAGTAGTGCTTATGCTGTCCGCTTATATGAACTATTAATTGCTTGGAGAAGTACCGGTTCTACTCCAGTTATAGAGCTAAGTGATTTCCGTCAAAGAATTGGTGTACTCGATACAGAGTACAAGCGTATGGAGCGCTTTAAAACTAGTGTACTTGAGCTTGCTATTAAACAAATAAATGAGCATACGGATATCACTGTAAAATATGAACAGCATAAAAAAGGTCGAACAATTACAGGTTTTTCTTTTACGTTTAAACAGAAGAAAAAGGATAATCCATCAATAGAAAGAGATCCGAATACCTTAGACCTTTTTTCAAAGATGACCGATGCTCAACGGCATATGTTTGCAAACAAACTTTCAGAACTCCCTGAAATGGGTCGCTATTCACAAGGAACTGAAAGCTATCCTCAATTTGCTGTTCGTATTGCTGAGATGCTACAAGACTCTGAAAAAATCAAAGAACTATCCCCATACCTAAAAAAAGTGGGATACATGCCATCAAATAAAAAGGACACCGTAAATGGCTAAGTTATCGCTAAGTGAAGTATCTAAAAAATTTCATATTGATAGGTCAACCATTTATAGAGCTGTACGTAATGGGCGTTTATCACGCTCTAGTGATGGTCAATTTGACCTTTCGGAAGTGATTAGATGCTTTGGGGAGCCTGAGCAAATATCTCAACAAATTGAACCATCTAAATCAGATAACGATGAATCTACAAAAAAACTCATTATTCATTTAGAAAATGAAGTTAAAAAATACCAAGAACGTGAAGAGCGTTTAATGCAGCAAATCGACCGTATGCAGACGCTTATTGAGTTAAAAACTGTTGCACCCGCCACGGCAGCGCCACAACAAGATGCTACGGCATGCGACACTGATATGCCACAGCATGCGACAACACAACAAGACAATGATAATAAAAAGAATAATGAATTAAATATTGTAGAAAACGTGGCAGTGCCACAGCAAGAAACTACAGCACACCATAGCCAAACGCTACAGCATGCCACGTTGCAAAATGTGGCAGTGCCACAACCTAAAAAACGTGGTTTATTTGGCCGTGTACTAAATGCTGTTTTTGATAATGACTAAGGGAGAGAGATCATGCCGAAACTGAAAGACATTGCCCTGGGAATTATTGTGGCCCCGCTGCTGATCCCGATCATGCTAATTGCATCGTACCAGGATAAAAAGGCACTCAAAAAAGAGCTGGATGAACGCCAAAAAGAAAAAGACCAGGCATCCTGATTATTCAATTGACCTAATCAAAGTCGTGAAACATTGATCAAATAATAAGCGTGGAACGTGAAAAATTATAAAAAAAGCCCAACTTGGGGAAGATGGGCTATCAACTAGAAACTACAGCGTTGAATTATAAGGATAATTATAACGCATTTCGTATAAGGTGTATTATGTTAATTTTAGGAAAGCTCACTAATCATCAAATTAAAAATATAAGAGAGACTTATGGACTCATATCTTATCCGCCGTGCTGGTTGTCGGAAAAGGAGCCGCTAGTGGGAAAGAGGAGGGTAAATTTTCAGCGTTGCTGGCTCCCCGTCAGCCGGATTGGGTTGCATCGCAGGGGTGTCGAAAGAGTCAACTGCGG
>NZ_VPCL01000024.1:0-8060 GCF_013418235.1 Acinetobacter sp. YH12156 | reverse complement strand
TTCAAACAAATTCAGGCTGGGTTTATACTGCATTTATTATTGATGTGTTCTCACGAGCAATTGTTGGATGGAAAGTATCGACACGGATGAATACAGATATGGTGCTCGATGCATTGGAGCAAGCATTTAGGGCGGCAGAGGGGGCTGGAACGCTGAGTGCGCCCATGCCGCATTGCGAAGCAAAAGATAATCGGATAAAATGTAGCAATTCATATTCGTAAGCGTGGAGTAATCAGATGGGAAATTCCAAGTCAGCAGACAAGTAAGCCGCAACAACCAGTATTGTTGTTGCGGCGCTCTGTAAGGCTAGTCTCATCTGATTGCTGACGAGCAGACGTCGCCCGGTATTCCTTAATCGAGGGTTGATTCGTCATGACCACCACACGCCCCGCGTGGGCCTATACGCTGCCGGCAGCACTGCTGCTGATGGCTCCTTTCGACATCCTCGCTTCACTGGCGATGGATATTTATCTCCCTGTCGTTCCAGCGATGCCCGGCATCCTGAACACGACGCCCGCTATGATCCAACTCACGTTGAGCCTCTATATGGTGATGCTCGGCGTGGGCCAGGTGATTTTTGGTCCGCTCTCAGACAGAATCGGGCGACGGCCAATTCTACTTGCGGGCGCAACGGCTTTCGTCATTGCGTCTCTGGGAGCAGCTTGGTCTTCAACTGCACCGGCCTTTGTCGCTTTCCGTCTACTTCAAGCAGTGGGCGCGTCGGCCATGCTGGTGGCGACGTTCGCGACGGTTCGCGACGTTTATGCCAACCGTCCTGAGGGTGTCGTCATCTACGGCCTTTTCAGTTCGATGCTGGCGTTCGTGCCTGCGCTCGGCCCTATCGCCGGAGTATTGATCGGCGAGTTCTTGGGATGGCAGGCGATATTCATTACTTTGGCTATACTGGCGATGCTCGCACTCCTAAATGCGGGTTTCAGGTGGCACGAAACCCGCCCTCTGGATCAAGTCAAGACGCGCCGATCTGTCTTGCCGATCTTCGCGAGTCCGGCTTTTTGGGTTTACACTGTCGGCTTTAGCGCCGGTATGGGCACCTACTTCGTCTTCTTCTCGACGGCTCCCCGTGTGCTCATAGGCCAAGCGGAATATTCCGAGATCGGATTCAGCTTTGCCTTCGCCACTGTCGCGCTTGTAATGATCGTGACAACCCGTTTCGCGAAGTCCTTTGTCGCCAGATGGGGCATCGCAGGATGCGTGGCGCGTGGGATGGCGTTGCTTGTTTGCGGAGCGGTCCTGTTGGGGATCGGCGAACTTTACGGCTCGCCGTCATTCCTCACCTTCATCCTACCGATGTGGGTTGTCGCGGTCGGTATTGTCTTCACGGTGTCCGTTACCGCGAACGGCGCTTTGGCAGAGTTCGACGACATCGCGGGATCAGCGGTCGCGTTCTACTTCTGCGTTCAAAGCCTGATAGTCAGCATTGTCGGGACATTGGCGGTGGCACTTTTAAACGGTGACACAGCGTGGCCCGTGATCTGTTACGCCACGGCGATGGCGGTACTGGTTTCGTTGGGGCTGGTGCTCCTTCGGCTCCGTGGGGCTGCCACCGAGAAGTCGCCAGTCGTCTAACCGACGACTGGTAGCAGGCCCGCTCCGATGCGGCGCACTAACCATCGAAACCTCGTGAATGTCGGTATCCTGTCTGGCAGGATACCGCTCATTTCCCTTGTTCAGTTCATCGCCGTCGCCGAGCATCTGAATTTTCGGCATGCGGCCAAGGCACTTGGTATCAGCCAGTCGAGCGTCAGCGCGCGTGTGAAAGCGCTGGAGGATAACCTTGGTGTCCTGCTATTTGAGCGCCATGCGCGGGGCGTTCGGCTAACAGACGCAGGCAGGCACTTCATGGGGCACTGTTGCAAATAGAGATTTGAGTCGATGATGTTCCCTTTAAAAAGTACTTAGAGACCGAAAACCCTGTTGATTAGACACACTTCACCCTGAGGCTGACCATAATAAAATGACGATGCTTGTCCTTTACGTAGTGCACGCATGACTTCAATACCTTTAATTGTGGCATAAGCCGTCTTCATAGATTTGAATCCTAATGTGGCCCTGATGATCCGCTTTAGCTTGCCATGATCACATTCAATCACGTTATTTTTATACTTAATCTGCCTGTGCTCAAGGTCTGGTGGACATTTACCTTCCCGTTTTAACCGTGATAAAGCACGTCCATATGTGGGTGCTTTATCCGTGTTGATCACTTGTGGAATTTGCCACTTCTTCACATTATTTAAAATTTTTCCAAGAAAACAATAAGCTGAATGGGTATTTCGTCTAGCAGAAAGATAGAAATCAAGAGTATGGCCACGTTGGTCAACTGCACGGTATAGATATGCCCATTTGCCATTCACTTTTACGTAAGTTTCATCCAGATGCCATAAATGTCGATCTGTAGGATTACGCCAATACCAACGTAAACGTTTTTCCATTTCTGGAGCATAACGCTGAACCCAGCGATAAATTGTGGTGTGATCAACATTCACTCCACGTTCGGCCAGCATTTCCTGAAGTTCACGATAGCTGATGCCATATTTACAATACCAACGAACAGCCCAAAGAATGATTTCACCTTGAAAGTGCCGACCGTGGAAGGGATTCATCTGCTGTATCTCGAAATAAATAAGATATTTAGCTTATCATGTCAGCCTATTTGCAACAGTGCCCAACTTGCGACACTAAATTGGGTAGATTGGTTCAATAAAGAGCGTGTACATAGTGCACTAGGTTATGTATCACCTTTTGATTTTGAAGCAATGTACTATGATAAGATTAACCCGTTAGGTCAGGTGGCCTAACTTAAATAAAAAACTCTCCGACAAACCCGGTACGGTTCACCTTTATCTTTGTTTGTGATGAATACATTAGCAAGTTCCCATTTAGGTGCTGCATGAGAGAGAATTGGTAAAGATAGACAGAGTCCTAAGATAAACTTTTTCATTAATTGTCCTATGAAATCTCATAATGATTTGTTAAATCATAACTTAATTTATTGCTGATCTAGCTTAGCTTATAATTAATTTGAATTATTTTTACGTTGTTTGAGAACTTCTAATCCTAAATCCTTCCAAATTTGCCATTTCATATCATTTGGGTCTATTTCAGCAGTTTTAAGCAGAATTCCAAGTAATTCGGCTGGGTCACGCTGATCAAGGTTAGCAATTTCAAAAAGTGCGCCTAATTGAATGAGATGACGTGTACGAGCTTTTCGTTCAGCTTCCTTTTCTGCATTCAGTAATTTTCTGACTGCTATCTTCTGTTTATTCGCTCGATCTATGGCTTTTTCAGCTTTGATCAAGGCATTCAATTTTTTCTCTTGGTCGGGAGTACGGTATTGGATTTGAGCTAATTCTAATAAAAGCTTTTGTGCATCACTGGGATTCTTTAAAGCAGAAATGTAGGTAATTTTTTCAGACAGCCAATCATTATTCATATTCAATTCCTTAATTCATATACCGCAAAAGCACAGGCTCAATACTCAAAGAACGATAACAAAATAATTACGTCCAAGGTACGCAATTTTGTTAAAGTCGTTCTAGAGATTGTCGCCTGTACTTCCATCAAAAAATTGATGGCGCGCTTAGACGTTTCTCAATTTCATTGAGAAACCTAAGCACGTTAGGGACTTCATCCCTAAAACCCTGAAACTTCTTTTTTTCGTTCAATTGAAAATTGAATGAAAAAAAGAAGTACCAAAGCTAGGAGCAACAGCATGCAACTAAAACAGGTATTGGGAAAAATCAAAGATATTAGTTTTGGCGTGATCGCAGCACCGCTAATTATCATCATTATGATGTGGGCTTCGATACTTGATCAAAGAGCGTTTAAAAAAGAACGTAACCGAAAAAAGGAACAGGATAAGACCTAATGGCGATTGCTCGTTTAAGTGTCAAAGTCGGTAAGGCAGGTAAAGCAGCACCGCATGCCGAATATATTGATCGGGATGAAGAAAAAAAGCTGAAACAAGAACAGGCAGAAACCGACCTTGAACATAGTGCCTATGGGAATATGCCGAAATGGGCTGAACATAATCCGATTACCTTTTGGGAAGCAGCCGACCTTTACGAGCGCAAAAATGGCAGTACCTATCGAGAATATGAAATTGCCCTGCCTAGAGAGATGAATGCCAAACAACGTCTAGAACTGGTTGAGGAGTTCATTCAGTCCGAGATCGGCTCAAAATATCCATATCAGTTTGCGATTCATAACCCTAAAGCAATGGACGGCAACGATCAGCCCCACGTGCATCTCATGTTTAATGAACGTCTGCAAGATGGAATCGAACGAGATCCAGAGCAATATTTCAAACGCTATAACAGCAAAAATCCTGAACGTGGCGGAGCTAAAAAAGACAATACAGGCAAGAGTTACCAGGAACGAAAAATTGATATTAAAGACCTACGCCAAAGATGGGCGGATTTATGCAACAGCCATTTAGAAAAACATCAAATTGATAGCCGTATTGATATGCGAAGCTACAAAGAGCAAGGCATAGAGAAAGAACCCGAAAAGAAACTGTTACCAAGCCAAGCCAAAGACCCTGAAATTAGGGAAGCCCTACAACAATCACGTACAGCCTATAAAGAGCTTGAGCGACTAGACTTAGGCGACCCCAAACAAGACCTGAAAGACCTCAAAAACAGCCCAATTTCAGACAAAGAAATTAAACAGGGTATTGAGAGCTTTAAGGCTGATTTTGACAGCTTTAAACAGCTTGCTTTGGAACAGTACAAACAACAGCAGAAATTAGAAAGAGAGCAACAGAAAACAATGAAGTTTAGAGGGATGAGCCGATGACACCTGATGAAAAAAAGCTATATGCACTAATGGCAGTTGCAGAACAACAGCAGAACCTCGTCAATCAGGCCGTTAAAGAGCTTCAAATCACGAAAGAACACATTCAAAGCACTATTGCTGGGCAGACCCACCATACTGTATCAAAATCGCTAAATACGGGCTTACAGGAGGGTACAGCGGAGCTTATTAAGACCGCTAAAGCACTTGGACGCTTGAATAATTCAATTGAATCAGCCCGTGATCAGTTGTCATGGAAGCTCATTACCATTGTTCTAGGCATCTTTGCCATTCTGATGCTTGGTATCATTTGGCTGTTTAGTGTTTATATCAAACCTTTAGGCAATATCCCGCAGATCGAGAGCCTGAGACAGCAAGGCATCCAGTTTGATATTGGAAGTTGTAAAGTTGATGGAGAATCTAAACCGTGTGTCCGAGTGATGAAAAAGCAGTGCGGATATGGAAAAAATGGCGATTTTTGTGTCATAGACCCAAAATAATAAGAATATTTCTTATGCTAAAAGAAAATTCTTACTTAATTTCAATTCTACGAGAGGAAAAGGGGTAATCATGCCATTGATTGAATATTACGGCTTGTTATTTGAATGGCATGACCAAAAAATGGATTTAGTCTACAGAGGGCGTGAAATTACGTTCGAAGAAGTCTGTAGTATTTTCCTTGATCCTGCATTGATGTCTTTTGATGATGTAGGACACTATGACGAACAACGACTAATATCAGTCGGTTTAAGCAATCGTGGTAGACTATTAACAGTGGTTTGGGTTGAACGTGGAGATGTTGCGAGAATAATCACTGCATTTGAACCATCACATCACCAAAAGCGGAGGTACAGCAATGCAAAATGAATTAGAACGCTATAAAAATTTTGATCCTACCAATGCCCCATTGGTTAAACCTAGTTTTGTGAAAAAATTACAGGAACGTCACGCCATCGCTCAAGCAAAGGCTTTTGATGCTGATGTGGTGACATGGTTAGGTTCACAAGATAATGAAACAAAACAACATATTAACGATATGGTTCGCCATATTATGGCATTGAAACGTACTTAATTAGGTATGACCTCCCTTTTTTGTTTTAATGTTTGATTGATTAATTAGAAAGCTCATTTGGTATTCATACCAAATGAGCTTTTACTTTATAGTTTTTGAAGGATACGCCGTGGTTAAGGAAGTTGTTATGTTGAAACATTCAAGTTTGGAAAGAAAAGAGTTCAAGCATGAAGAACTTGCACTAATAAAAAAACTTGATTTCAACGATATTGAGATTATTAAGCCTGATAATCTTGGACAAATCTTAATTTGGACTTCTAAACTTGCTGAATATCATCATGCTCAATTTGTTGAATTTAGTCATAAGTTAGATATTGTTGATGAAATAGAAGAGCGAGAAGAGATTAACAATAAGATTAATTTTTATAGAAAAAGTAGAGTTTTAGAGAATCATATCAAGGATTTCTATCTAAAAAAGCTATTGGATCAAGGAGAAGCGACAGTAAAGGGATATATCAAACATCCGATTAAACAGGATACAAATTACGCTGTAATTTCTTATCACGGATATCATTTTGTTAGTTTTGCTACTCCAGAGATTATTGAAAAATTTCCCTTACATTTTATTGATTTTGTACAAAGTGAAACACCAAAGACATTAGCAGATATACACTCTGATGAAGCTGTACTGCTATCAACGGTTAAGAATTTTATAACGCCCTTTAAAGAACAATATAAAAAAATAAAGAGTAAAAATAAGGAGATCAAAGAACACAATACGGTCGTACATAAAATTTATATAAAAATTAAAAATAAAGAAGCAACTTTGCAAAAGCCAACAGATTCAAAGCCTAAAGAATCTAGCCCCAAATCTGATGAAAAGATTACTTTACCAGTAAAAATGAAGCAGGTAGCTATTCAGCAAAATATAGCTTCACAAGAAAAGTCAATTACTGTGATTAAGAAGCGAAAATTTGCTTTAAATAAGGATAAGTAAATTTGTAATTGTAAATTATAAAGAAAATCCCCCCTAAGCCTTGCAACTTAGAGGGGTTTTCCAGTAAATTCTACGGTACGCAGTTATTTGATGTTAACCCATCGAATAACGAAGATCATAAGGTTTGGCGACCGTTATGATTTCACCAAAGGCTGGTACCTGAACTCTATTTTCACAATAAACAGTGTTTAGATCAAGTCTCAAAATGATAAGTCTTCGTTAATCCGTGTTTTAAATCATCAAATAAGCATCATAGATCGAGCTTTGCCTGCTTCTGCGTGTCCGTTTTAGGGATTGGCATGCGTTGCATGTGGAGGGAATAAGTGTCACTGGTGCAACGTAGCGATAGTCGAAAGGCTAAACCGCTACAGGGGAATCTCACAAAAGCGGAGCGTTAAGAGTAGCTGTATAGGTTGGTTAAGTTGCATGTTGGGGAAACCCTCGCAGAGATACCGCCATACTTCGACAGGGAGCGCGTGGGAGAAGGTGCAAGACCTTTAGTCCTTGTCTGCATAGTCTGCAAAGCTATGTGCGGATACGACCGATATACGTGGCTCCGAAGCCAAAAGAATATGCGGTAAATCGGCAATACTTAAAGGATGTGTCATTTTTTTAAATGACCGCCTTTAGGGAGAGTATTGCCGAAACTCTCTCAACCGTTCACCAAAGCCAAAGCACGAAGTGCGACGCTTGGGTAACGAGTTGAGAAGTTGAGAGCATGTGCTTTTGCTTTTATAGGTTTTTATATTTTTATAGAAGAGCTTTTGAGAAGCTTGTTCTGCTTAGGCTATTATTAAAATCCAATTCTGTTTGTATTAATAATAATGTTATTAGAATATTTTCCTCTGACATCATCGCAAACAGTTGTATAGCTATAATATTCATAGGTTTTTAGAGTACCAATAATATAGCCTCTTTGAAAAATAGGTTCCCATTGATTAGTAAATGGGCTCAAGAAAAGACCTTGTGAACATTCAATCGCTAAATTATTTTTCACTACATTATTTTTAGGATTTGAGTGAACTTCTTTTATAGAAAAATATCTAATATCATTATTATTTGGTGCTGTTTTGATTGAATTTTTGTCTACATATATTTTAGAAATCTCACCTTGAACCGTACCGGGTTTGTCGGAGACCAAGCTTTCTGAGAGAATGTCCCGATGAAAAAAGTAAAATATACCCCTGAAATCAGAGAAAGAGCGGTTCAATTATTGATTGAATCCGAGAAAGATTATCC
>NZ_VPCL01000023.1:0-8322 GCF_013418235.1 Acinetobacter sp. YH12156 | reverse complement strand
CTGTCTAAAAGCATTTAAAAGCATTAAAAATAATTAAAAGCCCAATCACTATCAAAAGCAGGGAATGAAAACTGCCCTATGTACTTGCTTCGCTCGTACTCTATTGCAAGTCGGACAAGCCGACTTGCTTGGGGCAGTTTTAACAAAGATAGTTCTAGAGCAAAGGCTGCAAAAGCAAAAGCGACTATGACTTCGCTACGCTCAGAAGCTTTACGCTCGCTTCGCTCGTCTAGACGTAAAGGCCAGTGAAAAAAATAAAAATTCTCTAGATGCAAAATAGTTTAAAAAGCAGTTTTTCAGAGGGTCGAGACGCAAATTTTCTTTGTGTCAGCTCGTAGACACTCGCTTAAAAAAACACCTTTTTGAATTCTAAAGTGTGACTAAACAATAGGACAAAGCCGACACGGTGTTTTGACACAGTGTTTTGACACATTTGATTAAATAAAGGTTGCGCTTAAAACGGTAACGCCACCGCTACGCTACCCTCTGAAATCTGCGCTATCGCTTGCTTTCAGCCCGAAAGGGTTCGGGACGGGTTGGCTAGATCGCTAGGGCGATCTTACCTACACCGAAGCCCCCGTCTGCGCGCCTGCGGCGCACGACAACCCCCCTTCTGACAAGTGGGGAGCTTCTTCGCTACGCAAAGAACTCCCCGACTTGCTTCACCGAAGGAGGGTTGTCGTGCGCTTCGCTTCGACGGGGATGGCTTTGCCCCCACTTCGGGGTCGGCCGTTGGGACGGCCTGAATTTTCGGTGCGCTTCGCTTACTCAAATTCACCCACTTGTGGCTCCCCCCTGGTCTCTTCGCTAGGTCGCTTCGAGACTTTTTCGCTTCGCTCAAAATCCCTTCGGGACAGCCGACCGCTTGGAGCGGTCGGGCACAGCATCGAATGCATCACCTAAAAATTGGTATTTACATCCGCTTAAAAACTCATATTATTTTCGGTCAATGTGTAATAATACATTGAAAAATAACAATTTTTTATATTGCAGTGTTGGTTTTTTAATCATAGACTGTGCCGAAATACTGTGTCCTATCACCTAAGAGCGATACTTATGAAATGGATTTTTTTAGGCATTGTCGTCCTGCTTTTACTTTTCATCCCTGAGATAGAAAATTTTCTTGAAATCTTCTTTTCACACCCTTTTCGATTTTTTTTGGCGGTCATTTTGGGGATGATATTTTTTGGGTGGATGACTTTCAAAAAAGAGGGTGAAGAGCTTCCTAGTTTTCTTAAAGTGCTTTTTTTTGGGACAAATGCTTTTTTTGTGATGGTTTGGGGGGTGGCTTTTTTCTTCGATAAAGCCACCATTTTAGATGCTCTAGCCCACGGTGGTTTTTTGGTGCTTGGGATGCTTTTGGTTGCCCTACTTGAGCGAAGCTATATCCCTTTTACAGAAAAATTTCTGTCTTTTTTTACCAAGAAAGCAGGGACAGAAAGAGATCACCTTACTGATGTCCGAGAAGTCGCAAAAGATGCGGGAAAACAGCAAGAAAGACCATCTTTTAATCCTGAGGATTTCTATGAATCAGGAAAATTTTTCCTAGGTATCGATGAAAATAACAAGCCTGTGTACTGGGATAATGAACGTTTTCCCCACTGCCAAGTGACAGGAACTACAGGCTCAGGGAAAGGTGTATTTGGTGGGAATACTCTTGCTCAGTGTGCTTTAGCTGGTCAGCCTTGCTTTATCTTTGACCCAAAAGATGATGAGTATGGACCAGCGCAAGCAAAAAAAAGCGCAGATGATGCAGGCCTGCCATATTACTACCTTGACCTAAGAAAAAGAAAAGCACAACTTTCGATCTTTAAAGGCTGTGATCAAGATCAGTTAGAAGAACTTTTGATTGCAGGCTTTGAGCTTGGCGAAAAAGGCGGAGATTCAGATTTCTACAAACTTGCAGATCGAGAAATGGCGGAAATAATTTCTGAACTTTATAAGGAAGGTGATACACCTCAAAACATCTTTAAAGCCCACAATAAAATTATGGAAAAAGCAGAAGGATTTCGGGCGAAATTTAGAGAATTAGCTCGTACTCCATCAATTAATGCCTTAGACGGACTTTCTTTGGAGGAAGTTGTGAAAAATGGCGGTGTTGTTTATGTGGTTGGGTCTATGCGTAACGCTAGGATCATACGCATTCAAAAAATGCTATTAGTTCGCTTGATACAGATTGCAGAGAGTCGAGATCGTATTAAAAGCCAACCCAAAAGGATTTTCGTTCTCTTGGATGAATTTAAGTACCACATTTCAAAGACAGCTCTAGAAGCCTTGGGTGCAGCACGTGACAAAGGGCTTCACGTTCTTATGGCTCACCAAAGTCTGGGCGATCTTAGGGACTGTCCAAGTGATCTAAAGCCTGAGACGGTGATTGATGCAGTCTTTGAAAACTCCCTATTGAAAATTGTTTATAGAGTCCAAAGCCCTGAGACTGCTGAGTTTTTTGCACGTAAGTCGGGGAAAATTTTGGTCGATATTGAAAGTCGTCAAATTGATAAGACACTTGGTTTAGCTCAAAAGGTTAAAGAACGGAGGATTTCTCAGGAACAGAGTTATTTTTATGACGAAAATCAAATTCTATATTTGCCTAAAGGTGTCGCTATTGTCTTTGGCGAAGGACTTCCTAAAAAGATTTCAATTGCCCCGATTAGAGTCACAAAAAACTATGAAGCTATTACAGTGCAAGACTTTGGCGGTTTTATTGAATCTGAAAGTGTTGATCTTGATGAAGCGGAAGAACTGATTCTAGAGGATTGATATGAATTATAAAAACCGTAGAGAAGAGAAAGAAAAAATCATTTTGAAATTTTTAAAAAGTGAGGGATTTAGCACTAGGAAAATTTTAGGTGAGCTTTTAAAAGTAAGCCGTACAAGCATCTCTAGGACTCTTAAAAGTTTGGAAAGAAGAGGGCTTTTGATGGAGTCGGATGTTAATTTTTGCTTTGATCAAAGAAGTCCTTCTCTTTGGGGATTGACTCCTACAGGAGCTTTTGAAGCAACGGAAGACGGCAAATACAGGCACTTTGACCCCAATCGGGTTTCTGAAATCACCATCCGGCATGAGCTTGCTATACAGAGTACAAAGATAAAGGCGATCCACTTGGGGTGGAATGAATGGCTAGGAGGGCGTGAGCTTAGGAAGTTAGCAGTTGCAGAGCGCAAGCTTAAAAATGCTGGGGGGATAAGTAGCCTTACGTGGCTTCAAATCCCTGATGCTTTTGCAGTATCCCCAAAAGGTCGAAAAATAGCTTTTGAGATCGAAAGGACGATCAAGATACCTGAGAGATATGAAGAAATTTTTAAAAGCTATTGTCAGATGCTTGTAGATGGGACGGTACAAGAGATCGTCTATGTCTGTCCTGAAGATAAGTGTGTACGCCTAGAGCGTCTTATCTTCAGTATCGAAACGGTTCTTATTGGTGGGCTGATAAGACCAGTGAATGATTCTTTTAGAAAAAGATTCCACTTTGTGACCTATAAGGAGTGGGAAGACTATGCAAAAAACTTTTGAGGAAAACCCTTTTTTTGAAGTGCATGCTTTTAGTCACTACTTTAGAAAAGCCTTGGGAGGCGTGGCTTTCAAAGACCTAGATCACGCTTTTGATCTTGCTCTTTCCATCGCATCTATGGACACAGAGCTTTTTAAAAGCTCTTTTGTCGACCTGAAAAAAGCGGACATGGAGACGGTACGGACATTCATCGACTCTTTGGATGACCAAGCTATGACAGCCCTGTCTTTTATCATCAAGATGGCTGAAATTGAGCCATATCTAGTAGTACACACAGAGGAAAATTAAAGATATGTTAGAAATTCAAATACATAAAGAAAACTTCGGGGCAGAGATTCATAGCTCAGGAAGTTTTGTCTTAGGATTGACTCCAGAAGAGTACAAAAAAATGATTTTGGCAAAGCTGGCGACGGGTGAGTGGCAAATGCAGTATGAGAAGCTACGAGCAACTCTTTCTGAGGCTTCTGCCGAAAAATTAATGGCTCTAGGCGCCACAGTTCAGAAAAATTTACCTTGGTAAGTACTTTGCTTGGCTTCTGTAGGGAACTTTTCCAAAGTGCCATGCGCAAAGTGGCTCGACTTTCAGTGCAGGCTAAAGCCTACTCTGAAAGCATCGAACTAAGAATTTCGTATATGAGATTTTATGTTAAATAAAGCTAAAAAATGATAATTAGTAATAAAGGCATGGTGACTACCTAATTGCGATAGAATAGTTGATCCTCTTGTTGTTTTATCCTGTTTTGGGATATATTGCTATTATGAATACATTCCCCAAGCGTATCGAGCACGTTAAAGCTCCCCCTATTAAATCTCAAGGAATCAAAACGAAGTTGATTCCTTTCATTTCTGAAAATATTTCATGGTCTGGTAAGGGTAGATGGATTGAGCCTTTTATGGGGTCAGGTTGTGTTGTGCTAAATTTACAACCGAAAAAAGCTCTTATTAGTGATACAAACCATCATCTAATTAATATTTACAAAGCAATTCAGAGTAAAGATATAACTCCTCTAAATTTGAAAACCTTTCTAGAAAAAGAAGGAGCAATACTTCAAGATAAAGGTGAGGAATATTATTATGAGGTTAGGGCTAGATTTAATGAATATGGCAGTCCATACGATTTCTTATTCTTAAATAGATCTTGTTTTAATGGCGTAATTAGATTCAATTCAAAAGGTAAGTTTAATGTCCCTTTCTGTAAGAAAACAGAAAGATTTAGACAAGCTTACATAACAAAAATTTGCAATCAAGTAGCTTGGGCTGATTCTGTGATTGAGGGGAAAGATTGGGAATTTAGAGCCTCATCATGGGAAGATATTTTGAAAAATGAAATCCAAAAAGATGATTTTGTATATTTGGATCCCCCTTATATTGGCAGGAATGCTGACTATTTTAATACTTGGACAGAAGTAGTTGCAGAAGATTTAGAAAATACAATTAAAGCCCTACCATGTAGCTTTGCTTATTCAATGTGGTTAAGAAATGATTATCGAGAAAATTTACAACTAATTGAATCATTTAAAGATTTTGAGTTTAAAACGCATTCTCATTTCTATCATGTCGGTTCAAGTGAAAAATTGAGAAATTCTATGGAAGAAGCTCTGATTGTAAATTTTATTGATGATTTACAATCAGTCAAAATTAATCCAGTAGAAAAACAGATGGCTCTCTTTTAAGAGCCATTATTATTTCGTCGCCATCCCCTATATCCGTCTAAGTTACAATATAAGCTATTACGATCGGAGGCTGTTCTACCATAATTACGCCAATAATCTAAAAATTCTGCTTCATCTCTGAATCTAGGAGTTATATCTTTAAAATCCTCAATTCTGCCTGAAATACTACCTATATTTGTGGTATTACCGCTTCCAGCAGAAGTACCAGCTATTTCCCATTTTTCAGCAACAAACCAATCAACCTCTTTATAAGATAAAGGAATTTGATCTACTTCTGAAATATTATAAATATGATGGTCAGCAGCTTTTCTAGTAGCTACACGTGTATATACAAAACCAATCACCCAATGAGATGAGTATTCATAAAAAGGATAAACAATATTTTTAGTTGGATTTCTTATAAAGCTTGTATACCCACCTAATGTATAGCCGAATTTATCTGTAGTACGTTCTGTATAAGTTGTCTTGACATCAATTGCTATTCGATTTGGAGGAGCGCTTCTAGGATTGGTAAGAGTAAAGTCAGGGTAATGATTTTGCACGGCAGGTTCTTCAACAATCCAACCTTCTTCTTTTGCTAGTTCACTAATAATAGGCCTTACAAACAATTCAAAAAGAGTGCTTAATACTTTTGTGTCCGTACCTAAAGGATAAATATCTCCATTTTTATTTACGAAACCGCAAATGGACAAGTCATTATCTGATTCATTCAACTTTCTTTGTAACTTAGCCTTAAACTCAGCTTTATTCATTCCAAATTTCATCCATACGATTAATTAAATCATGAGGAGAAACATTTAGTTTTTTGCAGATGTATAAAACTTCAATTAAATCCAAGCGACGTTCGCCATTTTCATATTTGGATATGAATGATTGAGGCTTTTCTAGAAGCTCAGCTAATTCTTTTTGAGATAAGTTTTTTTCTTTTCTCAATAAGGTAAGGATTTCACACAAAAAATCATAATATTCTCTTTTCATTGAGTAAGTATGAGTAATAAAAACAAATATCCCAAAATAGAATATTTTAAAAATCTATTAGAATTAAGTATTTCTAAAATTAACATAATACACCTTATACGAAATGCGTTATAATTATCTATAGAAATCAATGCTGTAGTTTCTAGTTGATAGCCCGAACATCCCTGTTCGGGCTTTTTTAGTGATTTGTCATGTTCCACGCCTATTATTTAATCAATGTTTCACAACTTTGTTCATATCAGTTAAACAATCGTGGTTAATCATAGGGTCTAAAAAAACGGCTCCAAAAGCCTCTTTTCGGCTGGTCCGGTTCAACGTGCTCCGGCACTGGAATACGCTTATTTTCCCTCTGCTCTGGAGTAGTCAATCCGTCATGTTTCGGCTCAGGTTCTGACCGAGGATCCGTTGCTATATCTTGGCTAGGTTTTTGATCGGTAAACGTAGTCATATTAGGTTTTGGGGCTTCTAATAGGCGTTGCATCGTTTCAATTTGGTTTTGATAGAAAGATTCCCGATCTTTTGCATCATCAAGCTGATTTTTCAGCATGTCTATCTGCTGTCTAAGCAGTAAAACTTCTGCCGAATTTGGACTGTCTATTTTTACAGGTTCTTTTACATCCTGTTTTTTAACTGGTTCCCCAAAAACGCGTATGGCTTCTGCTAGATCAATCTTATTATCAGAATTTTTACTTAAAATTCCTTTCTTTATGTTGTTGTAAATTGTTTGTCTATTGATGTTGTACAGCTTGGAAAGTTCAAGAACTGTAAGGGTTTTCATCCTGTAAACCTATGCCTAAACTTGTAAAATGTTATTGCCTATTAGACTGTCTAATAGGCAAATGATCAAGTCTAAATTTTAGGCAGGTTGAAAGCCAACTTTCTGAAGATAGGGGAATAATTCTTCAAATTTTTCGGCATCTTTCAGCATCTCAGCGATGCGAATAGCAAATTGAGCATAGCTTTCTGTACCTTGAGAGTAGTTTCCCATATCAGGTAACTCAGCGAGTTTATTAGCAAATAAATGACGTTGAGGATCTGTAAAAGTTTTAAATACATCTTCTACGGTGCGCTCACGTGTCGCAGGGAGATTTTTCGACTTCATCTTCATGCGGAAAGTAAAGCCCGATACTCGAACACCCTTTTTTTTCTGCTCATAGGATACTGTGAGATCCGTGTGAGCGTTGATCTGAGCTACAGCAAGATCCAAAACGAATTTTTTGAAGTTGCTCATAGGTCGATATTCAGTCGATCCTAAGCCGATCTTGTCTCGAAAGTCTTCTAAGTCAAAGCTAACCTTTCCTATGCTCTTCCATGCGATAAGCAACTCATATAGGCGTACAGCATACTTGCTTGATAAAAGACTGATCTGCTCCGTCTCATAGCTTGTAAAGTTCTTTTCTAAGCGGGTGATCAAAGGCACGATGGCAGGGGCAAAGATAAGCTGTACGCTAGCCTCACCTTCATCGTAGACGATTTCGCTTACCCATCGGCTACGATGAAGCTTTCTAGTACCAGTCTCAGTCAGGCTTTGGTAGCTGAATTGCCTTGCAAAAAGTGTATCACAAGCGCTTTTTAGAGCTTTGTAAGCGGCTTGTCTTCCGACCCCAAAAGTATCCATGTACTTTGATGCATGGACAGTGAGAAAGCTGTCAGAAGAGATACCTTGCTCAGTTTCTCTTGCTTCTGTGATGGCTAAGACTATCAACCGCTGCTCGACTAGGTCGAGGTTAAAGCTAGCATTTATCAAAGCATTATCTTTGACGACAAGGGACATATCTTTTTCCTTTAAAAATTTTACCGTAACCATGGCGTCCCTCGGTAGTCTTGCTGTCTTGATAGTGATCACAATAATATTAACTAGTAAAAAAATCAATTAGTTTAAATTAATAAATTTTATATCCTAGTTGATTGGTAACTTTTCCTAGTTGAATTGGTAACTTTTCCTAGTTGAATTGGTAACTTTTCCTAGTTGAATTGGTAACTTTTCCTAGTTGAATACCCTCTGTATAGCTTGCTAGGCTTGCGTTTCAGCCTGTCTAAAAGCATTTAAAAGCATTAAAAATAATTAAAAGCCCAATCACTATCAAAAGCAGGGAATGAAAACTGCCCTATGTACTTGCTTCGCTCGTACTCTATTGCAAGTCGGACAAGCCGACTTG